>NZ_JASGBY010000042.1:0-481 GCF_030053355.1 Pantoea sp. EA-12
TGGTGGCTACGACGGGATTTGAACCTGTGACCCCATCATTATGAGTGATGTGCTCTAACCAGCTGAGCTACGTAGCCTGAGTTTACTGCTTACTGCATCCGAAGATGGCTGGGATACCTGGATTCGAACCAGGGAATGCCGGTATCAAAAACCGGTGCCTTACCGCTTGGCGATATCCCATCTGTTGACTCGTATCCACGAGAAATTTCGGATTGGCTGGGGTACCTGGATTCGAACCAGGGAATGCCGGTATCAAAAACCGGTGCCTTACCGCTTGGCGATACCCCATCCGGCTGCCGAAGATGAAATGGTGCGGGAGGCGAGACTTGAACTCGCACACCTTGCGGCGCTAGAACCTAAATCTAGTGCGTCTACCAATTTCGCCACTCCCGCGAAAAAAAAGATGGTGGCTACGACGGGATTTGAACCTGTGACCCCATCATTATGAGTGATGTGCTCTAACCAGCTGAGCTACGTAGCC